>NZ_OZ060416.1 GCF_964059165.1 Buchnera aphidicola (Cavariella theobaldi) | reverse complement strand
TGTATCAATCCAACACTTCATATCCACTTTAATATAAAAGATATTATATAATATTAATTACAAACTAATATATATACTGTATTTTAATATATTTTTAAGATAAAAACAATAATCTTTTATAAAGTATATATTTATTGAGTTATTATTATTATTTTATATCTGTTTTTTCATTAGTATTGGTATATGTTATATAGTTTATATTTTTAAAAAGAATAGATATTTTAAAAAAATAGAAAAATATATGACATTTTCTAAGTTTATCTGTATTAATAAAAAATTCTTATTTTTTTGTTGTTTTAACCAAGAGACTTAATGTAATGAATCAAAAAAATATGCATGAAATTGACATAATGCAAAAACAAGTTCAATACCATTCTGATCCAACAATGATATTTAATCACCTATGCCAAGGCCAGACATCCACATTGCTGTTAGAAACAGCTGAAATTAACAAAAAAAATGCTATAGAAAGCATAATGATTATTGATAGTGCTGTGCGTATTTCTGCACAAGATAACACTGTGGAATTAAAAGCATTGACTGAAAATGGATTGGCAGTATTGTTAGCCCTTAAAAAAACATCGATAAAGAATGTTAAAAAATCTGAAAAAAATAATAATTTATATTTTACTTTTCCAGAAATGAACAAAAATCTTGATGAAGATAAAAGAATTTTTTCATTGTCTGTTTTTGATGCGTTTAGACTGATTATTAAGAGTTTTCAAAATACAAAAAAAATATCAAAAGCAATGTTTTTTGGAGGTTTATTTTCTTATGATCTTATTTCGCAATTTGAATCAATACCAACATTTACAAGGACACAAAAATGTCCCGATTTCTGTTTCTATTTGTCTGAAAGTATATTGATTTTAGATCATCAAAAGAAAACGGCTATTATTCAAAACGCATTGTTTACTAAAAATATAGATGAAAAAAAACGCATTCAAATAAGAACAAAAACAATAGAAACAGAATTGAATCAAACATTGCTATCAATATCTCACACCCATGCAAAAAATATTACAGTAACATCCAATATGAGTGATGTGAAATATAGTAATATTATTAGTAAACTGCAACAATTAATCCATCAAGGTGAAATTTTTCAGGTGGTGCCTTCACGCAAGTTTTATATGCCTTGTCATAATCCGTTGGCAGCTTATCAACGATTAAAAAAAAGCAATCCCAGCCCTTATATGTTTTTTATGCAGGATCAAGATTTTACGTTATTTGGTGCATCACCTGAAAGTTCTTTAAAATATGATGAAAAAACAAGACAAATTGAACTGTATCCTATTGCAGGTACAAGACCTAGAGGTCGGAAAAACAATGGGGCTATAGATTTGGATTTAGACGGTCGAATAGAGTTGGAAATGCGAACTAATCATAAAGAATTAGCAGAGCATTTAATGTTGGTAGATTTAGCTCGCAATGATCTTGCTCGTATTTGCGAGTCCGGATCACGATATGTTTCTGATTTATTAAAAGTTGATAAATATTCACATGTTATGCATTTAGTGTCGAAAGTGGTAGGAAAGCTAAAACATAATTTAGATGCATTGCATGCATATTCGGCATGCATGAATATGGGCACTCTTAGTGGTGCACCTAAAGTACGTGCGATGGAATTAATAGCAGAATATGAAAGGACTCGAAGAGGAAGTTATGGTGGCGCTATTGGGTATTTTACAGATCTCGGCAATATGGACACTTGTATCACTATCCGTGCTGCGTATGTAGAAAATGCAATAGCCACTATACAAGCAGGTGCTGGTATTGTTTTTAACTCAATTCCTGCAGAAGAAGTCAAAGAAAGTTTTAATAAAGCACAAGCAGTAATAACTGCTATCAGTGATTCACACAACTCAATGCAGGACTTCAACAAAAATGGCAAATATTTTACTATTAGATAATATTGATTCATTTACATATAATCTTGTAGAACAATTAAGAAATCAAAAACATTACGTTATAATTTATCGTAATGTTGTAGATATAAATATCATATCAAACAAATTATTAAAGATGAAAAACCCGATCTTAATGTTATCCCCTGGACCAAGCACACCCGCAAAAGCAGGATGTATGTTAGAATTAATACACACAGTAAAAGGCAAAATCCCGATTATCGGTATATGTCTTGGTCATCAAGCGATAGTAGAGGCGTATGGCGGCATCATAGGGCGCGCAGGAGAAATTATCCATGGAAAAGCATCATGTATTCAACATGACGGTTTAGAAATGTTTACAGGCCTCTCTCAACCCCTGCCCGTTGCACGATACCATTCATTGATATGCAACACCATTCCGCCTCATTTTGTTGTGAATGCACATTGTGACAACATGATCATGGCAGTGCGTCATAACATCGATCGTGTGTGTGGTTTTCAATTTCATCCCGAATCCATTCTCACCACACAAGGGAGCCAATTGTTAGAACAAATATTAGCATGGGCTGCGAACCTATAAAAGATATTTTTCGCATCACAAAACACGCAATAAGACCCATGACCCACACCGTGCACGGCGCGCAAAAAACAGGTAACAAGATCTATTTGTGAGGTGAATACACAAAATCAATATTGCGAGACGACTCACAATGCAATGGGCAATATACACACGCGGTCACCAAGAAAACGGGGCGACGGCTAGTGCGCCAAAGATTGTCAATTGTTTGTTTTTTACACATCAATAATAAGAGCATTGATCAACAGTGATGCCACATCTTCATCTCACTGAGATGTGCATATTTTATTGTTGGTATACTTGTTTGAATTTATACAACCAATAAAAATATTTTGTGTATATGGTTGAAAAAATATTGTTTTTAACCTGCCAAATCGCGGTGATGCACCATTGTCTTATGCAAACGTGTTAAAAAGAAAACCAAACATCAAAAAACATTATGATGAGAGTGTGGGTTTGTATCTCTTTTTTATTGTTTTAATGACGTTGGATACACGTTGTATAAAATCTTAATAACCTGTGGATAAGTTGTGTATAAAATGTGCATAA
>NZ_OZ060415.1 GCF_964059165.1 Buchnera aphidicola (Cavariella theobaldi) | reverse complement strand
TTATTTTTTAATATAAAAAACTAAAATTTTTTAAAAAAATAATGAAAAAGGAAGAATAATGAAAAAGGAAGAATAATGAAAAAGGAAGAATAATGAAAAAGGAAGAATAATGAAAAAAAAATACCCTACGCTTATGCGTAAAAAAATAACAATAATGTTAATTAAAAAAACAATTAATTATCAGGATATGGATTGTTTGCTATTTTCCGCAAATAAAAATAACTAATATTAACTTGTTTTTTTAATCCTTGAGGTCCCATATTGGTCAATTCACGAATAGAATACTGGGAGACTAAAGCTCTGAGAATAGTTTGTCTTGCTTCTTTTTCATCTAAAGCAATTAAACGCTGTGCATTTTTTCTTTTTTTATAAAAAGTATGTTTAGAAATTCTATATTTAAATATATTTTTTATTTGATTATCTTTAATTTTTCTTTTTGCTTCTATAATGTTTAAAGGTTTATAACCCTTGCTGATACGATTTTTATTAATCCAGCCCAATTGTTGTTTTTTAGCATTTTTTAATTGCTCTTTTGAAATTCCAAACAGCATAAAAAATAAAGGCGTTAACGTAATTATTTTTGGCATATAATTACCTAATACCTTATCCCAGATTTTTTGGCAGGTGACATATCCCATCGGTTCTAAAAAATGTGTAATTAATCGAGAGGCGCGTGTAATGGATTTATTGCCTAGAGCAGATAATGTAGATAAATGGCATTCATCTGACAGTTGTTCAACAGACGCTTGAACTAAATCCGATGAGATATTAAAATGGTACAGCATAGCCAAAACCATGGCTCTCATTGCACGAGCTCTGTGTTCATTTAAACGTCTATATCTTTTAATAAAAAGACCCGTTTTTAGATTCTTAGGTTGAATGACATAGTTTAATGCACTGCGTGCTACATCTATTTCAGATGCTTTTTTCATTGCATAACAAATAAAAGCGGGTCTGCGTTTATTGCCTTTAGGTGTTTGAAAGATTGGATTTATATTGTATATATAACTTTTTCTAGATGTCATATTATGGTACTTTTAAAATGTTAAGTAAAAGAGTTTATATTTTAAAAAATATAATTATTTGAAATATAAAATAGGGGCTAATATAAAATATTTTTACACTTTTTATTGTATTATATCATATGAGTAAAAAATAGGATACAAAATGATAAACATTATTGAAAAAATCATATATGCTTCACGTTGGCTCATGTTTCCGGTATATGTAAGTTTGTCGTTCGGTTTTATATTGTTAACACTGAAATTTTTTCAACAAATTGTTTTTGTTGTTCCAGATATTTTAACTATGTCGGAATCGGGATTGGTGTTAGTAGTTTTGTCGTTAATTAATATTTCTTTAGTGGGGGGGCTTTTAGTGATGGTGATGTTTTCTGGTTATGAAAATTTTATTTCTAGAATGGATATTCAAGATGACGGTAAAAGATTGGGGTGGATGGGGACTATGGATGTGAATTCAATTAAAAATAAAGTCGCTTCTTCGATTGTAGCCATCTCCTCTGTACATTTATTACGTCTTTTTATGGAGGCAGAAAAAATATCAGATAACAAAATTATATTGTGTGTGGTAATACACTTATCTTTTGTCTTATCTGCCTTCGGAATGGCATATATTGATAAAATGAGTAAAAAAAAATAAATGTTTATTTTTTCAAAAATATTTTTTTTTTTGATCAATTTACAAGTTGTAAAAATTTTTTCGTTTGTATATTTTATATTATAGACAAATTGTTTAATTTTTTTTCACAATATAAAAATTTTTTAAAAAATCTATATTTAATATCATTGTATACAAAATTAACATATTAAAATCGCGCAATTGAAAATATATTACTTTTTTAGCGCGGTTTTAATTTTTCAATTTCCTCATTATGTTTATTTATCTTTTATTTAATGTTTAAACACAGTTATTTTGCATGTATCTCTTAGAAAGCATCTATTGAAAAATTCAATATGCATTTAT
>NZ_OZ060414.1 GCF_964059165.1 Buchnera aphidicola (Cavariella theobaldi) | reverse complement strand
AAAATAGGAAAAAAAATGGAAAACATTATTGAAAAAATTATATATGCTTCACGTTGGCTAATGTTTCCCGTATATGTGGGTTTATCGTTCGGTTTTGTCTTATTAACGTTAAAATTTTTTCAACAAATCGTTTTTATTTTTCCTGATATTTTAACTATGTCGGAATCAGGATTGGTATTGGTTGTACTATCCTTAATTGACATTGCTTTGGTAGGTGGGCTTTTAGTGATGGTGATGTTTTCTGGTTATGAAAATTTTATTTCTAGAATGGATATTCAAGATGACGGTAAAAGATTGGGGTGGATGGGGACTATGGATGTGAATTCAATTAAAAATAAAGTCGCTTCTTCGATTGTAGCCATCTCCTCTGTACATTTATTACGTCTTTTTATGGAGGCAGAAAAAATATCAGATAACAAAATTATATTGTCTATCATTGTGCACCTTACTTTTGTAGGATCAGCATTTGGAATGGCATATATTGATAAAATGAGTAAAAAAAAATAAATTTTTTATATTTGTTGTATGAAAAATTTTATATAACATTATAGTGTATTACTGTTAATGCTATTTTATATAATTTTAAAAATTAAATTTAAAGTAAAATATCTATGTTATTATTGTTTATCAATAATTTTTTAATTCATAAAATATTTTTATATTATAAGATTTTTTATAAAATATATAGTATATATTAATTAAGTGTATCATCTTTGTGTCTAGAAAAAATTATATACATAATTCAAAACCAGTTTTTAAAAAACCTAAAAACGAAAAAAAAAGATCAAAATTCGTGTGTTATGCAATAAAAAGAGCAAAACAAATAGATGTAGCGAGAAGCCCGCTATATCATACGTTAATATCTGCTCATCGAAATACTAGTAATGTTTTATTTCGTGTCAGACGTTTAAATGAAAACAGAGCACGCGCAATGAGAGCAATGGTTATTGCTATGTTATATTATTATGATATTCGATCTAATACAGTCAATGCTTCTATTGAAAAACTGTCTGATGAATGCGGATTATCTACTATATCAGATGCAGGTAATAAATCCATTACACGCGCGTCCCGATTAATAAAACAATTTATGGAACCCATGGGTTTTATTCAATATAAAAAAATAAAAAATTCATTTTTAAGCACAAGTACTCATAAAAAAATTTTTCTAACACCCGTTTTTTTTATGTTATTTAAAATTTCACAATCTACCATAAATTATTATTTATGCGATACAATAAGATTATTTAAATATTCTCATATGAAAGAAAAAAAAATATTTGTTTCTTTTGAAGAAATAAAAAAAATATCTCAAATGGACGAGAAATCCATTCGAAAAAAAATTTTAAATATTTTAATCAATTATTATACGGTCAATGAATTAGCTCAAATTGGACCAAAGAGATTAAAAAAAAAGATTGATATTGAATATAACAATTTATGCAAATTATACAAAAACGATAATAAATAAATTTATATAATAAAAATTTCATAAGACAAGTTGATACATTTTCACCAGTGTATCAACTTGTCTTATGAAATTTTTATTATATAAATTTATTTATTTAAAAAATTCTATTATTGAGAATATATTTATGAATGCTAGAGTGATTATTTTCGACACTACCCTGCGTGATGGTGAGCAAGCATTACAAGCAAGTTTAAGCGTTAAAGAAAAATTACAAATTGCATTATCTTTAGAAAAAACTGGAATTGATATTATGGAAGTAGGTTTTCCAATTTCATCTCCGGGAGATTTTAAATCAGTACAAAGCATAGCAAAAAATATTAAAGATACTAAAATATGTAGTTTAGCACGTTGCGTAAAAAAAGATATTGATGCAGCAGCTGAGGCAATGTCTTTAGCAAAAAATTTTCGAATTCATATTTTTTTAGCAACTTCTACACTTCATATAAAATCTAAATTAAGAAAAAATTTTAACGAAATTGTAGAAATGGCAATTGATTCTGTTCGATATGCCCTTCGGTATACTGACGATGTAGAATTTTCCTGTGAAGATGCAGGAAGAACTAATAAAGATGATTTATGTTATATTATAGAAAAAGTTATTAACGAAGGTGCAAAAACTATAAATATACCTGATACTGTAGGATATACAACACCTAGAGAATTTTCATCAATTATCAAAGATATATTTGAAAGAGTGCCAAATGTTCATAAATCAATTATTTCAGTACATTGTCATAATGATTTAGGTATGGCTGTCGGAAATTCTATATCTGCTATAGAATATGGCGCTCGGCAAATAGAAGGCACAATAAATGGATTGGGAGAAAGAGCTGGAAATACTGCATTAGAAGAAGTAATTATGGCTATTAAAGTAAGAAAAGATATTTTAGGTGTATATACGAATATAAAACATCATGAAATTTATAGAACTAGTCAAATTATTAGTCATATTTGCAATATGCCTATACCATCAAATAAAGCTATAGTAGGCAGTAATGCTTTTTCTCATTCTTCAGGAATTCATCAAGATGGTGTTTTAAAAAATAGAGAAAATTATGAAATTATGGCACCCAGTCTAATTGGATTAAAAGAAGTAAAATTAAACTTAACTTCTCGTTCCGGGCGTGCTGCAGTTAAACATTATATGGATGAAATGGGTTATAAAGACATAGATTATAATATAAATGAATTATATTCTTCTTTTTTAAAGTTAGCTGATAAAAAGGGTCAAGTATTTGACTATGATTTAGAAGCTTTAGCATTTATTAATACACAGCAAGAAAAAATGGAATATTTTTCTTTGCATTTTTTTAGCGTACAATCCGTTTATAATGGATTATCTACAGCTTCGGTTAAATTATTATGTGGATCAAAAATACATACAGAATCTTCTACCACCAGCAATGGTCCAGTTAATGCCATTTATCAAGCATTAAATAGAATTACAAAATATAATGTTATATTAAAAAAATTTCAGTTAGCTGCAAAAGGTCAAGGCAAGGATGCATTAGGTCAAGTGGATATTTTAGTAGAATGCGATAATCGTAAATTCCACGGTATCGGTTTGGCTACTGATATTATTGAAGCAGCTACACAAGCAATGATTAATGTATTAAACAATATCTGGAAAGTTAAACAGGTAGATAAAAAATTAAAAAACAAATAAAGAACATTAAAAAAATATTTTTTTAAATTGAAAATTTCTAAGAGAATATGTTTTCATGAAAAAACACTATCGTATTGCAGTATTACCAGGTGATGGCATTGGACCAGAAGTAATGAAAGAAGGTTATAAGATTTTAAATATTTTAAAAAAAAAATTTCTACTACCTTTAGAAATTAAAGAATTTGATATAGGAGGTTGCGCTATTGACAAAGAAGGTATGGCATTACCTATAAAAACACTTATAGGTTGCCAAAACTCTGACTCTATTTTATTTGGTTCAGTAGGTGGAAAAAAATGGGATACACTACCATACGATGAACGTCCTGAGAGAGCGTCTTTATTGCCTTTAAGAAAAAAATTTAATCTTTTTTGTAATTTAAGACCTGCACAATTATATAAAGAATTGAAAAATTTATCACCTTTACGCTCTAATATTGTTAAAAATGGATTTGATATATTATGTGTAAGGGAATTAACAGGCGGTATTTATTTTGGAAAACCTAGAGGTAGATTAGACAAAGGAAATTCTCTTTATGCGTTTGATACAGAAATATATCATGAATATGAAATTAAACGTATAGCACATTTAGCTTTTAAATTAGCTCGTAAAAGAAGATGTAAAGTCACTTCAATTGATAAGGCAAATGTATTACAAAGTTCTCTTTTATGGAGAGAAGTAGTAGAGCAAGTATCTGAAGATTATGCAGATGTAACATTATCTCATTTATATATTGATAATGCTGCTATGCAAATAATTAAAAATCCTGAACAGTTTGATATATTGTTATGCTCTAATCTTTTTGGTGATATTATTTCAGATGAATGCGCTATGATCACTGGTTCTATCGGTATGTTACCTTCAGCTAGTTTAAATGAAAAAAATTTTGGTTTATATGAACCTGCTGGAGGATCTGCACCGGATATTGAAGGTGAAAATATTGCAAATCCTATCGCTCAAATACTGTCTATTTCTATGTTGGTTAGATACAGTATGAAATTGCCTAAAATCGCTAATCAAATAGACCAAGCTGTAATAGAAACTTTAAAAAAAGGCTATAGAACAAAAGATATTTCCGATGGAAAAAACTATGTAAATACTCATGAAATGGGAAATATTATTTCTGAATTTTTAATCAATGGTAAGTATCATGAAACAAACTTTGTATGAAAAAATATATAATTCACATATTGTATATAAAGAAAAAAATAAAACTGCTCTCTTATATATTGATCTTCATTTAATTCATGAAGTAACATCTCCTCAAGCATTTAGTGCATTAAGAGAAAAAAAAAGAACTGTCCGACATCCTGAAAAAACTTTTGCCACAATGGATCATAATGTCCCAACCATTAATAGAGATATTAATGCTTCCGGTTCTATGGCTAAAATTCAAATGCAAGAATTAATAAAAAATTGTAAAGAGTTTAATATTGCACTATATGATCTTAATCATAGAAATCAAGGAATTGTACATATTATAGGACCTGAAAAAGGAATGACATTACCAGGTATGACAATTGTATGTGGAGATTCGCATACATCTACACATGGAGCATTTGGCGCATTAGCATTTGGTATTGGCACTTCCGAAGTTGAGCATGTACTTGCAACACAAACATTAAAACAGAATCGTTTTAAGACTATGAAAATAGAAATTATAGGTAAAATACCTCTATATGTTACAGCCAAAGATATTATCTTATCAGTGATTGGAAAATTAGGATCATCTGGTGCAACAGGATATGTTATTGAATTTTGTGGTAATGTTATAGAAAGCATGAGCATGGAAGAAAGAATGACAATATGTAACATGGCCATTGAAATGGGTGCAAAATCAGGATTAATAGCGCCGGATAAAATTACTTATTCATATTTAAAAAATAAAGAATATTCACCTAAAAAAAAATATTGGGATAGTGCTATTTTATATTGGAATACATTGAAATCAGACGATAATGCTCTTTTTGATAAGACTTTTACCATAAATATATCTGATCTTGCGCCGCAGGTTACTTGGGGTACAAATCCTGATCAGGTTATATCTATTACAGACAAAATACCTCAATTTAATAGTTTTCATAATATTATAAAAACTAATTTAGCAAAATCAGCATGTCATTATATGGGATTAAAACCTGGAACATTCTTGACTGACATTACTGTTGATACAATTTTTATTGGATCTTGTACCAATGCGCGTATAGAAGATTTAAGATCAGCAGCAAAAATATTAAAAAATAAAAAAATTTCTCCATACGTGAAAGCTATTGTAGTTCCGGGATCGGGATCGGTAAAAAAACAAGCGGAAAATGAAGGTTTAGATCAAATTTTTATTAATTCAGGTTTTCAATGGAGATTGCCTGGTTGTTCAATGTGTTTGGGTATGAATGCAGATCAATTGAGACAAGGTGAAAGATGTGCGTCTACGAGTAATCGTAATTTTGAAGGAAGGCAGGGTAGAGGAGGTCGCACTCATTTAGTTAGTCCTATTATGGCGGCTGCAACTGCAATATTTGGTCGTTTTGTTGATATTAGAAAGATACTGGATAAGAGTAATTAAAAAATGTTGAAGTTTACTGAACATAAAGGGATAGTTCTTCCTTTAGATATATCCAATATAGATACAGATATTATTATTCCTAAACAATTTTTAAAAAAAGTAAGTAAGGTAGGATTTGGTAAATATTTATTTCATGATTGGCGTTTTCTTGATAAAAATCAACTAAAAATAAATAATGATTTCATTTTAAACAAAAAAATATATAGAAATGCTAGTATATTATTAACAAGAGACAATTTTGGATGTGGTTCTTCTAGAGAGCACGCTGTTTGGTCGTTATTAGATTATGGTTTTAAAGTAATAATTGCACCGAGTTTTGCTGATATCTTTTATAATAATAGTTTTAATAATAAACTTCTTTTAATTACTTTACCTAATGCAGTAATTGATAATTTATTTAATATTGCATTTTCTGAACCTGGGATTTATTTTAATGTAAATCTTTTAAAAAGATATATTATTGTAGAAAACAAACAATATGATTTTAAAATCGATGAATTTCTTTGTTTTTGTTTAATAAATGGATTGGATGATATTGATTTAACAATGCAATGTATACATCATATTGATTCTTATGAAAAAAATATATTGCATTTTTTAATAAAAAGAAAAACGTTTGTATCTTAAATTATTATATATAAAAATTATTTTGATATTTAAAATAGCGAAAAAATTTTTTTTAAATTTTTTCGCTATTTTTTTTATGTTATATACGTTCATCTAAAAAATATTCATAATTTTCTTTGATGTTAAAAATTTTTTATATGTTTTATTATTAATATCAATGTATATATTATATTTTATATTAAAAATATTGGAAGCATTGAAACTTCATTAATTACATCTTTATTATGTTATAACATGAATAAAA